>NZ_JAHVHQ010000001.1:0-3660 GCF_019802205.1 Roseovarius atlanticus | reverse complement strand
ACGCCGGGCCGCTCCACCTTCAGCACATCCGCCCCGAACCACGCCAGAAGCTGCGTGCAGGTCGGACCCGACTGAACATGCGTGAAGTCCAGGATCTTGATGCCGTCCAATGCTTTCATGAGTTCTCTCCCGCTCAGATGTTCTTGGCTTGGGGGTAACGGTTCTGCGCCACCACCGAAGACGGGTTCAGGTTGCCGATGTTGCCGCTTTCCTTGCCGGCATCCTCGGCGATGATGGCGTTGATCAGGGTGGGCTTGCGGCTTGCAAACGCCTCCTTGATCGCCTGGCGCAGTTCGTCGGGGTTGTTGGCGGTCACGCCGACCCCACCGAAGGCCTGCATCATCAGTTCGTACTTGCTGTCCTTGACGAACACCGTGGTCGAGGGATCTTCGCCGCCGGACCAATTTTCGCCGTCACCGCGATAGATGCCGTTGTTGTTCATGATCACGATGCAGACGGGCAGGTTGTAGCGGCAGACCGTCTCGATCTCCATTCCGCAGAAGCCGAATGCGCTGTCGCCTTCGACCGCGAGGACCTGGTTGCCGGTTTCCACGGCGGCGGCGATGGCAGAACCCATGCCGATTCCCATGATGCCCCAGGTGCCCACGTCCAGACGCTTGCGCGGCTTGTGGATGTCGACGATCGAGCGGCACTGGTCCAGCGCGTTGGCGCCTTCGTTGACCAGAACCGTGTCCGGGTTCTCGGCGATCAGATCCTTGATGACGCCCAGAGAGCCCTGGTAGTCCATCGGCGAATTGTTGTTCTTCAGCCGGGGGGCCATCCGTTCGATATTGGCCTCGACCTTGGAGCGCACGGCGCCGGTCCAGTCCTCGGACGGTTTTTCCCAGTTGCCGCGGATCTTTTCCAGCAGCGCACCGGCACAGCTTCCGATATCACCGATCAGGGGGGCCGCGATGGGCTGGTTGCTGTCCATCTCGCTGGGTTCGATGTCGATCTGGACGAATTGCTTCGCGCCCTTCTCGCCCCAGGCCTTGCCCTGTCCGTGGCTGAGCAGCCAGTTCAGGCGCGCGCCGATCAGGAAGACGCAGTCGCTTTCCTTCAGCACCAGCGATCGGGCCGCCGAGGCGCATTGCGAATGCGTGTCGGGCAGAAGGCCCTTGGCCATGGACATCGGCAGGTAGGGGAAACCGAGCGTTTCCACCAGTTCCTTCACCTGCTCGTCCGCCTGTGCATAGGCCGCGCCCTTGCCGATGATGATCAGCGGCTTCTTGGCGTTTTTCATGACGTCCAGCGCGCGATCTACCGCCGCGGGGCTGGGAACGCTGGCGGGGGACGGATCCACGACCTTGATCAGGGACTTGCTGCCCTCGACCTCGTCCATCACCTGCCCGAGAAGGGCACCGGGCACGTCCAGATAGACACCGCCGGGACGGCCCGTCAGGGCGGCGCGGACGGCCCGGGCGACACCGAGGCCGATATCCTCGGCGTGCAGGATACGATAGGCAGCCTTGGCATGGGGACGCGCGATGGCCAGCTGATCCATCTCTTCGTAGTCGCCCCGCTGCAGATCGACGATCTCACGCTCGGACGACCCGGAGATCAGGATCATCGGCCAGCAGTTCGTCGTGGCGTGGGCAAGCGCGGTCAGGCCGTTCAGGAAGCCAGGCGCGGACACGGTCATGCAGACGCCGGGCTTCTTGGTCAGGAAACCGGCGGCAGCGGCCGCATAACCTGCGTGTTGTTCATGACGGAAGGACAGCACGCGCATACCCTGCGCCTGTGCGTAGCGTCCGAGGTCGGTGATCGGGATCCCCGGCACGTTGTAGATCGTCTCGACGCCGTTCAGTTTCAGCGCGTCGATCAGAAGATGAAACCCGTCGGTCAACGTTTCCGGAGCCGTGTCGGCCCGCGCGACGAGGTCATCGGTCATCTGGGTCATGCCCATGGTCTTCCTCCCTGTTCGGGGCCCCGTTCCGGCCCCTATCCTAGTGCTCATTCCCTGTTAGCTGGCCTTGGCGCCTCCCGCGCCGACAGCCAGTTCGAAATTGCTCCATGTGCGACTGACGTGGGTGTGCAATCGCATGGTGTGCTCTCGGACGAGACGTTCGGACAGATCGGCATCCCGTGCCTCGATCGCCTCGATGATTTCTGCGTGATCGACGACAGACCGCCGCACGCGGTTGCCTTCGCCCATCGCCCGGACGCGCACCGCGTTCATGTGCAGAAAGAGGCCATCGGCCATCTTCCGCAGCATCGTGCAGCGCGAAATCTCGAGGATGCGCTGATGAAAGCGGATGTTGTCGTCGGAATATTCCGAGATGCGCGTGTCGGCGATCTCGTCGTTGTACTTGGCCGCGATGGTGCGCAGGCTGGCGATCTCGCGGTCCGTCGCGTGTTCGCAGGCCAGCCGCGCGGCCATGCTTTCCAGCGCCGCCCAGGCCACGATCATGTCCAGGATGTCGTCCAGGCTCTTGCGCTGCACGAAGACACCCTTGCGCGGCTGCACCTCGACCAGGCCGTCACGCTCCAGGCGGGCCACGGCCTCGCGCAGGGGGGTCCGGGACACGCCCAGCTGCTCGGCCAGGTTGCGCTCGTCAAGGCGCAGATCGGTCGCGGCATCGTAGATGTTCATCTCGGTGATCGCAGTCCGAAGCATTTCGTAGACGTGGTCCTTCAGCGTGAAGTTCGAAGGCACAGGTTTCAGCTTCATGCGCCCTCTCCGATCTCAAGTTGCGCGGCGTCATTTGCGACGTTGGTATACCATACACAGCATACCTAGCTCGACAAACGGTTTTTCTGTTCTGCACGAAAATTCAGCGAAATCAGGCCGGTTTTTCTCTGGAATTTTCCCGACAAATATATGTATTCATTGTACTTTTTTATTTCGAAAAAAATCTGCCCGAGCCGTCAATCCAAGTTATCGGATACCGAAATCTCGCAGGTTGCGATAAGGAGGTATTGCTGGTATCTGGTATTCCACACGGTGGCAGCACCCAGCCAGAAAGGACCTGTTTTTGCTTATCCGCGCCGACGAATCAGCCCTCATCGTCATCGACATGCAAGAGCGTCTCGTCCCCGCGATGCAGGCTCCGGCCCGGACGATTCGCAACACAAGGACGCTGTGCGCCGGGGCGCGCGAGATGAACATTCCCATCGTGATGACCGAACAATATCCCAAGGGCCTTGGCAAGACCGTGCCAGAGCTGCAGACGCCGGACGCCACAGTGCTGCCGAAGATGCATTTCTCCTGCATGGAAGACGAGGGATTCGCCGCGCATTTCCGCAGCCTGGACCGCACGCAGGCGGTGATCGCCGGGATGGAGGCGCATATCTGCGTGGTCCAGACCGCCGCCAGCCTGATCGAGGACGGCTACGAGGTGTTCGTCGTCTCCGACGCCACCGCCTCGCGCACGCTGGAAAGCGAGGCGGCCTGCATCGCCCGCCTGAGCGCCTGTGGCGCCGGCATCGTGACCACGGAAATGGTGGTGTTCGAGTGGCTGGGCCGCGCCGGGACACCGCAATTCAAGAACTTGTTGCATCTCATCAAGTAGACAAAAGCATCGGGAGGAGCTTTGAGACTATGAACATCCATGAATACCAGGCGAAGGCCTTGCTGCGCTCTTACGGGGCGCCTGTATCGGACGGGCGTGTCGTGTTGCGCGCGGAGGAGGCGAAGACGGCGGCGGGCGAGCTTGACGG
>NZ_JAHVHQ010000004.1:0-35000 GCF_019802205.1 Roseovarius atlanticus | reverse complement strand
AAGAAGAAGCACGCCAGCCCCAGCGCCCGGCGGAACTTCAGCAGGTTCACCCCCGCCAGTTTGCGCAAGGGCGTCACCGCCAGCCCCGCCACCAGCAGGTAAAGCGCCATCTGCCCCATCTCGTGCTCCAGCACCTTCACGGGGTCCGCGCCCAGCCGGTTCTGAATGCCCAGCCACAGCATCCACGCGGCATAGCCCAGGCTCGCCACGTAAATGGGCCACGCCGGCACCCGGCGCAGCCCTGTGTTGATATGATCGACGGCCGCCATCAGAAGTTGGCTTTCAGATCCATCCCTTCATAGAGGCTCGCCACCTCGTCGCCGTAGCCGTTGAACATCAGCGTGTCCTGCCGCCGCGCGAACAGCCCCGATCCGATCACCCGCTCACTCGCCTGACTCCAGCGCGGATGGCTCACTTCGGGGTTCACATTACTATAGAAGCCATATTCCCGCGCGTTCGCCTTGTTCCAGCTTGTCGGCGGCTCGGTCTCGGTCAGGGTGATGCGCACGATCGACTTGATCGACTTGAAGCCGTATTTCCACGGCACCACCAGCCGCAGCGGCGCGCCGTTCTGGTTGGGGATGTCCTTGCCGTATATCCCCGTCGCCATGATCGTCAGCGGATGCATGGCCTCGTCCAGCCGCAGCCCCTCGACATAGGGCCAGTCCAGCACGGGGTATTTCACCCCCGGCATCTCGTCGGGGCGCAGCGCGGTCTCGAAGGCCACGTATTTCGCCCCGGACTGCACGCCTGCCATTTCCAAGAGATCGGCCAGCTCGAACCCGTTCCACGGCACCACCATCGACCACGCCTCGACACAGCGGAAGCGATAGATCCGCTCCTCCACCGTCATCTTCGCCATGATGTCCTCGAAGGCATAGTCGCCGGGGCGATCCACCAGCCCTTCGATTTTCACCGTCCAGGGCCGGGTCGTCAGCATATGGGCATTCTCTACGGGGTCGCCCTTGGCGGTGCCGAACTCGTAGTAGTTGTTGTAGGTGGTGACATCCTCGTAGGACGTGGGCTCCAGATCCCGCGCCCGCGCCGGCATCCCGCCGACCCCGGCCAGGCCGACCCCGGCGGCGGCCCCCGCCATCAACTGCCGCCGGTTGAGGAACGCGGCCTCGTCGGTCACATCCTTGTCGCGCAGCGTGTTCTTCCAACGATGGGCCATGCGGGCTCTCCTCTTCTCGCGGGCATGTCTGTCAGTCGTGACATAAGGAAAGCGCATTCGCGCGGCAAAACAAGCCGTGTCACGAAGACGTGGAAGCGCGGTAACAATGGCGGCGGCATTCTTTTCGCGCGCGCACGCGCGCGCGAGGCACCGTGGCCGGCCCTCCCGGACTTGATCCGGGACCTCCTGCCGCAAGGCTCCAAAATGCGTGCAGCCGACAAAGCCGCGCGATTGCCAGACCGCGGGATGGCGATCCGACAGGCGTTCGGGGCACTTTATCCCTGCAACGTCCGCAAGACCTCAGATCGACGCGCCAACGTCACCCCATCGCCAGCCCGGGGGGCGGTCTGGCGATCGCGCGGCGGCCTGCGGCCTCGATTCCGCGCGGCACTGCCCCCACCGCCGTCCCGGACCTGATCCGGGACCTCCCCCGGTCAGAGATCCCCGGGTCAAGCCCGAGGATGACACTCCGCTCCCCCTCTAGGGATACTGCGCCGCGTCCACGCTGGGTCGGATCTTTGTCAAAGGAATCGACGTGCCGTCCGCCTGCACGATCCGTACATGCCGCCGCCGCATCAGGCGCGGCTCGGCCACGCCCACGGAATGGGCGATGGTCTCGACCTCCCCGATCACCTGCCGCGCGTAATTGGCGACCTTCATGTACTTGTCTTCCACCACCAGCCCCTTCTGCAGGTGCTTGTCATGGGTGGTGATCCCCGTGGGACAGGTATTGCGGTTGCACTTCAGCGCCTGGATGCAGCCAAGCGAGAACATGAAGCCCCGCGCCGAGGTCACGAAATCCGCGCCCGCGCAGATCGCCCAGGCCACGTCGCCGGGGTTGACCAGCTTGCCCGCGGCGATGATCCGGATCCGGCTTTTCAGCCCGTGCCGGTCGCGCAGGTCCACCATCCGGGTCAGCGCCTCGCGGATGGGCATCCCCACCAGGTCCATCAGCGGCATCGGTGCGGCCCCCGTGCCCCCCTCGCCCCCGTCGATGGTGATGAAATCCGGCGCGCTTTCAGGCCCGCGCTCGACGATCAGCTCGAACATCTCGTCCCAGGCCTCGCTCGACCCCACCACGGTCTTGAACCCCACGGGCTTGCCCGTGACCTCGCGGATATGTCCGATGAAATCCAAAAGCTCGCCGTAATTGTTCACCTCGCGGTGCCGGTTCGGCGAAATGCTGTCCTGCCCCACATGGATGCCCCGGATCTCGGCAATCTCCGGCCCGACCTTGGCACCGGGCAGGATGCCGCCCTTGCCGGGCTTCGCCCCCTGCGCCAGCTTCAGCTCGAACATCCTGACCTGCTCGGTCTCGCCCATCCGGCGCAGCTTGTCGTCGTCCAGCGCGCCCTCCGGCGTCCGCACCCCGTATTTCGCCGTCCCGATCTGGTAGACCACGTCGCACCCGCCCGACAGGTGATAGGGGCTCAATCCCCCCTCCCCGGTGTTCAGCCAGATCCCGGCCTCCGCCGCTCCGCGGCTCAGCGCCTCGACGGCAGGGCGCGATATGGCACCATAGCTCATCCCCGAGATGTTGAAGATCGACCGCGCCATGTAAGGCGTCCGGCAATAGGGCCCGATCTGCATCGGCTCGGTCGCCGCGAACTGGTCATCGAGCGGCGGAAAGGCCGCCGGCACGAAGATCGGCGTGCCCGCCACGTTCAGGTTCCGGGTCGACCCGAACGCGACAGTATTGCCCTTGCCCTTCGAGGCATGCCCGACCCAGTCCCGCTGGGCGCGGTTGAACGGCATCTCCTCGCGGTCCATGGCAAAGAAGTACTGGCGGAAGAACTCGCCCAGCGTGGTGAACAGCCCCCGGAACCGCCCGATCACCGGATAGTTGCGCCGGATCGCGTCGCCGGTCTGGGTCTTGTCGATGACGAAAAAGATCAGCGCCAGCGCGATGACGATCCCGATCGCCAGCACCAGGATCAAGGCCAGAAAGCCAAGGATTTCGAAGACCAGCTCCATCACCGCCCCCTTCTGAATTGCGTGGCCCCGTTATGCCACAGACCTGAAGCGCCTCAAGCGTTAAACCCGTCCCGGCGCGGCCGGATGCTCACGCCGGTTCACGAATTATTCAGTGGCTTTCGCAGGGCGCGCCGGCTTAGGCGGCGAACCCTTTCCGTCAACCCGCACCGGCGGAAATCCCCGCTGAACCGGACGCGCCCGGGCCACGTAGCAAGAACACGATGCGCAAGACGCACATCGTTCATCACTCGTACCAAGCACACTCTTATAGGGAGACATGACATGCGTCGCAGAACTTATCTTGCCCTGACCGCCGCCACCCTCCTGGGGGGCGCCACCACCGCCTTTGCCGAAAGCGATATGGACATCGTCGACACCGCCACCGAAGCGGGCGACTTTTCCACCCTGCTGGCCGCGGCCGAGGCCGCCGGCCTGGTCGAGACGCTGAAAGGCGACGGGCCGTTCACCGTCTTCGCCCCCACAGACGAGGCCTTTGCCGCGCTGCCCGACGGCACGGTCGACACGCTGTTGCTGCCGGAAAACAGGGACCAGCTGACCAGCATCCTCACCTACCACGTCGTGCCCGGTAAGGTCATGTCCGGTGACCTCAGCGACGGCATGACCGCCGAAACCGTGCAGGGCACCGAGGTGACCATCGGCACCGAAGGCGGCGTGACCGTCAACGACGCCAATGTCGTCACCGCCGACATCGAGGCCTCGAACGGCGTCATCCACGTGATCGACGGCGTGATCATGCCCGAATAACCGACGTCTTCCTCCGGACGTTCAAAGGGCGGCCTTCGGGCCGCCCTTGCTTTCTTCGGATCGCGGCATTCTGCAAACGCGTGCCCGCGATCATCCGCGCCGGGGCCAGGTTGTTCAGCTCGGTCGCCCCAGGGCTTCGCAGGAGTGATGTCGGCAAAGACCTAGGCTCTTGCTTTCGGCAAACCCCCAGCCACATCCCGCCCTTCGGGCTGTTGGTCTAGTGGCTTGCGATCTGTTCGAGCTCCAGCAGCGTGATGTCGGGATTGGCGCGGATATCGGCGATATCCTGGTCGTACATCCGCGTCAGGTGCGCGCGCTCGTTCGGCGTCCAGGGATCGTAGCTGCCAAAGTCCTTGCCGCGCGGATACCGCTCCTGCAGCGCGACCCGCTGTTCCAGCGCCTTGTCCGCGCCATCCTTGTGAATCAGCTGCAACAGTTCCGCCACCGCGCGCCCGCTGGCCGTGGGGCGTTTGTTCTTGTCCTTGGGTTCCTTCATCGCGCCGGTGTCGATCCCCGGCCCGCAAAGGTTGGACAGAACCTGCCGGTCGATCTGCCGGAAATCCTCGTAGCGCCAGACCGTGACCTTCGCGCCGGGAAACAGCGTCACCACCGATTTCAGGATATTGTGCCAGTTCGGCATGTTCTCCAGCACCTGCCGCCGCATCGTGCGCTCGTCCACGAACCACTGCCCGGTCACGGACCGCAGGTATTCCACGTAAGCCGACGCAAAGAAATCGGCATAGTTGCGCAGCCCCAGATGCACCTCGTCCACGCCGTCGGGAAACTGCCCGGCAAACACTTCCAGCAGTTTCCGCCGCCAGCGGTAAAGCACCCCGCGCTTGACGCAATGCCCGCAATGCCCGGCCATGTTCTCGTCCGACAGGATGATCCGCTTCGGATTGCCCTTCGATATCTCCGTCAGGAACGCCCGGCTCATCTCCGCCAGCTCGGCATCGGAAATCTTCGGGTCCCAGTCCATGCCGATCTTGTTGTAGACGTTGCACTGCACCGGCACGGTCAGCTGCTTGCGGGTGTCGCGGTGATGCACGTAATGCACACCCGTCCGTTCCAGCATCTTGGAATTGCGCGCCAGCATCGACTGGATGTGGCTGGTGGCGGTCTTGTGAAACCCGCCATGCAGCACGATCTGCGGGCGCCGGCTCATTCCGCGGCCAGGTCCTGCAACAGCTGGTCGCGGTTCACCGGCGCCTCGCCGGGGCGGTTGATCATCTGCAACAGGTCATGCAGCGCCGCCCACTCGTCACTCGATTTCAGCGCCGCGATCTTGGCCCGGTGCCAGGCACAGGCCTCGGCATGCAGGCGGCGGATCTCGCCGTCCTGCATCAGCCGGTCGAACTCGACCCGCGTGGCCTCGGCCATCGGCACCAGGCTCGTGTCCTCGACCATGTTCAGGTTCATGTCGGCCCAATAGGCCACGCCCTGGTCGCGGTCGATATGGTTGGTGCGGCCCCGGTCGCGCTTGACCAGGAAACTGTCGACCGACCGCACCGCATAGTGGTGCAGCCGCGCGTGGTCGTGGCTGAACCCGCCATAGGCAGACCAGCCCATGTCGAAATATTTCTCGGGCATCGGATGGCCGCCCGCGTCGGTCCAGACAAAGCCCTCGGGCCGCCCGTCGAACTTGGGCCGGTGCACGCCGAACTTCTTGATGGCCTCGGACGGGCGGAACAGCGTCTTCAGCCCCAGCCCGCGGTATTTCTCGCGGAACTCCTCCGGCGCGGACCAGGTGAAATGCTCGTGGATGAACCTGTCCTCATAGCGCACCTGTTCGCCGCAACCGAACAGTTTCCAGCACAGCGAGATGGCATCCGCCTCGCCCACCGCCGCAAACAGGTCCGGCAGGCGTCCCGCGCCCGCGCGGATGTTCAGGAACTCGTCGCAATCGGCGCAGATGGCCCAGTCGGCCTGCCGGTAAAGGTCATGCGAGAACGCCCGGCGCAGCGCCACCCGCTGCGGGCTCGCGCCTTTCTTGAATCGGTTGTCCACATGCGCGGCGACGCCCAGCTCCTCCAGCCGCATGGCGATGCGGTCGGTGCCGTCGTCGCAATCGTTGGTGTAGATCAGGAAATCGGTGAAGCCGATGGCCTTGTTGAAGGCCACCCATTCCAGCATGAACGGCCCTTCGTTCTTCATCGTGGTCACGATCAGGCATCGATCGTTGCGGCGCGCGCCCATGGCCCGCGACGGGCCCTTGGGCGCGGGCGTCCCGGCCCTGGCCGGGGCCTTGTCCTTCGGCGCGGCCTTGGCCGGGGGCGTCGCCGCAGCGGCCTTGGTCCTCGGCGCCGGTGCATCCTCGGTCACGTCCTCGGCCATGTCCTCGGGGCCGTCCATGTCCGGCCCGTCGAACCCGTCATCGTCATCCGGGCCGAAATCCCCGGCCGCGTCCGCGTCCTTCTGCGCCGCGCGCTCCTCCTCGCGCAGCTTGCGCCGCAGCCGCTTGCGAAACGCCAGGCCGAACGCAGTCGCCATCTCGTCCCGCCCGCGATCGTTGAAATAGGCCGTGACCTGGTTCTTGTACCAGCGCAGGTCGCGCCGCGCCCGGTAGAGACGGTAGAAGTCCACCGGGTCCAGGTCGCCGAAGATCGCCGCATGCATCACCGGCTTCAGCGCGCCGATCTTGCGCATGAAGACAGCCGTCTTGTGGTCCGAATGGCGGCAGTGAAAGACGTGGATGTTGTCGCCCGAGAACCGCCCCACATGCTGCTTGTCCAGCGCGTGATAGGGGTCGTAGAAAATGCTCACCCGGCCCAGCCCCGCGGTCAGCGCCGCCGCATCCGACAAGGGCAGCGTCCAGTCCTGCCGCCGCCCGCCCTCATAGCGCGTCTCCCACGGCACCAGCCCGGTATCCAGCGTGCTCTGCGGGTTGACCGACACCACATGCGCCCCCGGCACCAGCGAGCCAAAGGCGATGGCGGCAAAGCCCCCCATCGACACGCCGGCGAATATCACCCGGTCGTAGCCCTCGAAGAACCCCTCGTCGCGCAGCTTCTCGAACCGCGCGATCAACTCGCCGTCGCGATACCAGTCCGCCACATGCGCCATCACGCCCAGGTGCGAGATGTTCACATCCTGCGCGAACTTGAAAGCCCAGGGCTCGCGCTCCGCCGAGCTGTCGTTGACGTTGGACAGGTTGTCGAATGTCACCAACAGGCGGTTCACCGGGCGCCGCACGAACATCAGCGAATGCCGCAGGTGCCGCTCCATGAATCCCTCGCCATCGCCGCCGGGGCGAAGCTCGTCGAACCAGCGGGGCACCGCTGGCGTGTCGTCTGCTGAACTGTCCTGCTCGGCCATGGCCCGATCTTGTGTCTGGTGTGGTTGCCGCACGGTAAATCCGCACCGCCCCGCGTTCGGCGCCACTATACGCCCGCGCCCCGAATCCGCGCAACACCCGTCTCGATTTGTCGACGCGACGGCCATTCCCGCAACACGACCCCCACCCCCGTCTTCCTCTGGCCGGAAATATCCCGGGGGCTTGGGGGCTGGCCCCCAATCAGAACCGCGCTTGGAGGCTGCCCCGTCGCACGCGCCAGGACCATCCCGTCCCGGACCCGATCCGGGACCTCGTAGGGTGGGTTTCCAACCCACCTTTGCCGGGCGCCCCCAAAAAAACGAAAAACCCCCGCCGGATCTCTCCGGCGGGGGCAAACCTGTCATTCACCGGGCTCAATGCACCACGGCATCGTCCGGCCGCTCGCGGTTGGTCGACCCGACGCGCTCGCCGATGATCAGCCCGTCGGAGCCCGCCGTCACCGGCACCGTGGATCCATCCAGGATATCCCCGGCCAGCAAGCCTTCGGCCAGCGGGTCCTGCAGCGCCTTCTGGATCACCCGCTTCAGCGGCCGCGCACCGTAAACCGGGTCATAGCCTTCATCCGCCAGCCACTTGCGGGCCGCGTCGTCCAGCTCCAGCGTGATCTTCCGCGCGGCCAGCCGCTTCAGTAGGCGGGCCATCTGGATATCCACGATCCCGTCCATCTGGTCGCGGTTCAGCCGGTCGAAGACCACGATCTCGTCCAGCCGGTTCAGGAACTCGGGCCGGAAATGCGACCGGACCGCATCCATCACGTCGCGCTTGGCCGCCGCCGCGTCGGACCCTTCCGGCAACTGGCTCAGCGCCTGGGACCCGAGGTTCGACGTCAGGATGATCAGCGTCTGCTTGAAATCCACCGTCCGGCCCTGCCCGTCGGTCAGCACACCGTCGTCCAGAACCTGCAACAGCACGTTGAAGACCTCCGGATGCGCCTTCTCGACCTCGTCGAACAGCACCACCTGGTAGGGCCTGCGCCGCACCGCCTCGGTCAGCACGCCGCCCTCGTCATAGCCGACATAGCCCGGAGGCGCGCCGATCAGACGGGCGACCGAGTGCTTCTCCATGAACTCGCTCATGTCGATCCGGACCATCGCGCTGTCATCGTCGAACAGGAACTCGGCCACGGCCTTGGTCAGCTCGGTTTTCCCGACGCCGGTCGGCCCCAGGAAGAGGAAGCTGCCCAGCGGCCGGTTCTCGTCGTTGAGCCCGGCGCGCGCCCGGCGCACGGCATTGGCCACCGCCTTGACGGCGGCATCCTGGCCGATCACCCGGCGGTGGAGGTTGTCTTCCATGCCAAGCAGCTTCTCGCGCTCGCCTTCCAGCATCTTCGCGGTCGGAATCCCCGTCCAGCGTTCGACCACCTGGGCGATCTGCTCGGGCCGCACGGCCTCCTCGACCATCACGCCGTCTTCCTCGGCTTTCTCGGCCTCGGCCAGCTGCTTCTCCAGCTGCGGAATGACGCCATAGCTCAGCTCCCCGGCCTTCGCCAGGTTGCCTTCCCGCTTGGCATGGTCCAGCTCGATCCGCGCACGGTCCAGCTGTTCCTTCAGGTCGCGGGCACCCGCCAGCTTGTCACGCTCGGCCTGCCATTGCGCCGTCATCTGAGCGGAGCGTTCCTGCATGTCGGCCAGCTCTTTTTCCAGCTTCTCCAGCCGGTCCTTGCTGGCGGCGTCGTCCTCTTTCTTGAGGGCCTCGGCCTCGATCTGCTTTTGCAGGATCTCGCGGTCCAGCGCGTCCAGTTCCTCGGGCTTGCTGTCCACTTCCATGCGCAGCCGGCTCGCGGCCTCGTCCACAAGGTCGATCGCCTTGTCAGGCAGGAAACGGTCGGTGATATACCGATGGCTCAGCGTGGCCGCCGACACCAGCGCAGAGTCCGAGATCCGCACGCCGTGGTGCAGCTCGTACTTCTCCTTGATGCCGCGCAGGATGCTGATCGTGTCCTCCACGGTGGGCTCCTCGACCATCAGCGGCTGGAACCGGCGTGCCAATGCGGCGTCCTTTTCCACATGCTTGCGATACTCGTCGAGCGTGGTCGCACCGACACAGTGCAACTCGCCCCGCGCCAGCGCCGGCTTGATCAGGTTGGCCGCGTCCATCGCGCCATCCGCCTTGCCCGCGCCCACCAGCGTGTGCATCTCGTCGATGAACAGGATGATTTCGCCGGCTGCATCCGTGACCTCGTTCAGCACGGCCTTCAACCGCTCCTCGAACTCGCCACGATACTTCGCCCCGGCAATCAGCGCGCCCATATCCAGCGCCAACAGCTTCTTGTTCTGCAGGCTTTCGGGCACGTCGCCATTCACGATCCGCAGGGCCAGACCCTCGGCAATCGCGGTCTTACCCACGCCCGGCTCCCCGATCAGGACCGGGTTGTTCTTGGTCCGGCGGCTCAGCACCTGCATCGCGCGGCGAATCTCGTCGTCACGGCCAATGATGGGGTCGATCTTGCCGTCCGCGGCCCGTTTCGTCAGGTCGGTGGCGTATTTCTCCAGCGCTTCATAGCTGTCCTCTGCCGAAGCGCTGTCAGCCGTCCGCCCCTTGCGAATGTCGTTGATCGCCTCGTTCAGGGACTGCGCACTCACGCCGCCTTGCTCCAACGCGTCCTTGGCGGGGCTTTTCACCATCGCCAGCGCGGTCAACAGGCGCTCCACGGGAACGAAACTGTCCCCGGCCTTCTTGGCCAGCTTCCCGGCCTCGTCCAACAGCTTCACGGTTTGCCCGTCCATGTAGATCTGGCCGGAATCGCCGCTGACCTTCGGGATCTTGCCAAGGCTCAGGTCCAATGCCTGCACCACGCGCGCCGGCTCGCCGCCCGCCCGCTTGATCAGGTTGCTGGCCATCCCCTCGGGGTCGTCCATCAATGCTTTCAGAACATGCTCGGGCGCCAGTTTCTGGTGGCTTTCCCGGATCGCGATCGTCTGTGCGGCCTGAATGAAACCGCGCGACCGCTCGGTGAACTTCGACAAGTCCATCCCGTCTCTCCTTTTTACAAGCGTTATCCCGGTGGCGCACCCAGCATTAGGCGTACGGCTTCGGGAACCTCAGACCTTTAGATGGGTAACAGGCGCGTGAGCGTCAAGGCGGCCCTGTAAATTGTTCGCATCGCGCAAGCTGCAACCAGATGTTGTGGCAAAAGCCGCTTGAAGACACGACATAGGCGACAACCCGCTCAACAGAATTCGTGAACCTTGCAACTTTTTCGACCGACCAAACGTTAATGAAACAGTTATCCACAGGCTAAGTCACTTAGGTAACTCGTAAAACAGGAGCAGACCAATGCAGATCGAGAAGCTTGAATTCGACGCAATCCGCTACAACCCCGAACTTGAAGCGTTCGAGGCGGCCGTTCGTATCCACGAGTCCGGTCACATCTTCCGCTACCCCGTCCACCTCAAGGCCCCGCTCAACGCCGAATACGCGCTGATCGCCCGCGGCCTGAGGCAGAAGGCCAGCCTGCGCCACACGCAGAAGGCCCATGACCTGCGCTCGTCCCTGCCCGAAGCCGCGCAAGGTGCCGCCGCCGCCTGACAAACAGGCGTAAAGTTGCGAGGGGGCGTCCGTTAACCAATTTCCCCTCGCAACCCGTGGCCGGATGAGGCATCCTCGCTGCAGTTGCATAGTGAGGTGTGTTATGAAAATCGAGCGGATTTCCTTGGAAAATATCGCTGTTTCGCCACATTCCGGTGCCCATGTCGCGACGGTTTTGCTGCAGGGCAACGAAGGTTCCCTCAGCTTGCGCGCCTCCGCCATGCCGCCCACGGTTCTCGGTGACCTGACCGAGACCGCGATCGTGACCCGCGCCCTGGTCCAGGATGCCCTGCGCCAGGTGCGGCGGATGCCCGAGTTTCGCAACGCCCCGCAGGCCGTCATCGTCGCCGAAAACGCCTGGCCGCGCTCTGCCGAACAGGCTTGACGCCGCCGCCCCGGCCCGCAACAAGGGCGCGACCCGACGCGAAAGGTTGCGCCCATGCCCGAACCCGTCCAGCTCAGATCCGACCTGCCCGCCGATGATCGCCTGATCGTCGCCATCGACCTTCCGAACGCGCTCGAAGGCCTGCACCTGGCCGAAACGCTCGGCGACGCGGTGTCGTTCTACAAGATCGGCCTCGGGATGCTCACAGGCGGCGGCCTCGCGCTGGCCAACGAGCTCAAGCAGGATCACGGCAAGCGCATCTTCCTCGACATGAAGCTCTTCGACATCGGCGCCACGGTGGAAAACGCCGTGCGCGGGCTGGCGCAGTTCGACCTCGACTTTCTCACCGTGCATGGCGACCCCCACGTGGTCCGCGCCGCCCGCGAGGGCGCGGCGGGCAAGCCGATGAAGATCCTCGCCGTCACCGTGCTGACCTCGCTGGACCGCGCCGATCTCGATGCCTCGCTGATCGCCCCGGGCGACATCCCCGACATCGTCGCCACCCGCGCGGCCCGCGCGCTCGAGGCCGGGGCCGACGGTGTCATCGCCTCGCCGCAGGAGGCCGCGATGATCCGCGCCCTGCCCGAGGCCGCGGGCAAGCTGATCGTCACCCCCGGCGTGCGCCCCGCCGGCGCGGCACTGGGCGACCAGAAACGTGTCGCCACCCCGGCACAGGCCCTGTCGGACGGCGCCGATCACATCGTGGTGGGCCGCCCGGTCTGGGCCGCCGACGACCCCCGCGCCGCCACCCAGGCCATCCTGAACGACATCGCCTGACGTAGGGTGGGTGAAACCCACCATGACTCCCCACTACCCCGCCAGGTACGCCGCCACCCGCTCGGCGAAATGCGGCACGGCCTTGTCATGCGCCACATAATCCTCGGGCCACATCAGGCACCAGCCCAGCCCCTCGTCGCCAAAGACCACCTCGTCGGCCAGCGCCACATCGCAATGCGCCGCAAAGAACCACATGGGCGTGGGCCCCGCGTAGAACCGCCGCCAGCGCAGCACGCCGGGCTCCAGCACCAGCCCCAGCTCCTCGCGCGTTTCGCGCAGCACGCAGGTCTCGGCACTTTCCGCGCCGTCGCGCCCGCCGCCGGGCAGGTCCAGGAACCCCGGCCACGGGATGTCGGGCGCATGGTCGCGCTCGATCACCGCCAGCCGCTTGCCCAGGAACAGCGCCAGCTTGGTACCCTCGAACCTCTCTTCGCTCATACCGTCTTTTCCCTCACGCGCCGCGGCCCTACAATAGCCGCATCGCAACCCCGAACGCAGCCCCGCCCATGCCCGCCTTCTGCCGCGACTGCCTGACCCGGTTTGACACCGGCGCGCGCTGCCCCGCCTGCCGCAGCCCGCGCGTGCTGTCGCATCCGGAACTCTTCGAACTCAGCATCGCGCACATGGATTGCGACGCGTTCTACGCCTCGGTCGAGAAACGCGACAACCCCGAACTGGCGCACAAGCCCGTCATCATCGGCGGCGGCCGGCGCGGCGTGGTCTCCACCGCCTGCTACGTCGCCCGCATCCGCGGCGTGCGCTCGGCCATGCCGATGTTCCAGGCGCTGAAACTCTGCCCCGACGCCGTCATCATCAAGCCCAGGATGGAGCTTTACGCCCAGGTCTCGCGCCAGATCCGCGCCATGATGCAGGACCTGACGCCGGATATCGAACCCTTGTCGCTGGACGAGGCGTTTCTCGACCTGACGGGCACCGCTCGCCTGCACGGTGCGCCCCCCGCCGTGATGCTGGCCCGTCTGACCAAGCGGATGAAGGACGAGCTTGGCCTCACCGGCTCCATCGGCCTGTCGCACAACAAGTTCCTCGCCAAAATCGCCTCCGACCTCGACAAGCCGCGCGGGTTTTCCATCATCGGCAAGGCCGAGACCGCCGATTTCCTGCGCGACAAGCCCGTCAGCCTGATCTGGGGCGTCGGTCAGGCCGCGCGCAGCTCGCTGGATGCGGCGGGCATCCGCACCTTCGCCGACCTCCTGCGCTGGGAGAAGACCGACCTGGTGGCGCGCTTCGGCTCCATGGGCGACCGGCTCTGGAACCTCGCGCGCGGGCAGGATCACCGCCGCGTTTCGGCGCATACCCCGATGAAGTCGATCTCGAACGAAACCACCTTCCGCGAGGACACCGCCAGCGCCGACATCCTCGACGGCCATCTCTGGCGCATGGCCGAAAAGGTCGCCGACCGCGCCAAGGCCAAGCACCTCGCAGGCCGCGTGGTGACGCTGAAGCTCAAACGCTCCGACCACTCGCTCCTGACCCGCCGCATCTCGCTGCGCGACCCGGCGCAGCTGGCCGACACGCTCTACCGCACCGCCCGCGCGCTCTTCGACCAGGTGGACCACACCAAACCCTATCGCCTGCTGGGCGTGGGCCTGTCCGACCTCGTGCCCGAGACCGCCGCCGAGGCGTCGGGCGACCTTCTGGACCCGCAGGCCCGCCAGCGCGGCCGCGCCGAACGCGCCACCGACGAGATCCGCGCCCGCTTCGGCGCCGACGCCATCCTCAAGGGCCGTTCCCTGCGTTGAACCGGGTTTCTACCATCAAAGCAGAGTGTTACCGGCAATCCCCTGTGACCGAA
The DNA here is from genome assembly GCF_019802205.1 of Roseovarius atlanticus. Classification (GTDB taxonomy): domain Bacteria; phylum Pseudomonadota; class Alphaproteobacteria; order Rhodobacterales; family Rhodobacteraceae; genus Roseovarius; species Roseovarius atlanticus_A. Next base: position 21,250 of record NZ_JAHVHQ010000004.1, on the reverse strand, counting down.
AAATCACATCTACGCCGCGTGTTATCGCTCGTGCAACTTTCCGCGCCGTGCCACGTTGCTTGGGTCATGAAACGCATACCGAACCGCCCCCTGCCCCGCCTTGCCGCGCTCGCGCTCTGCGCCACCGGCCTGCGCCCCGATGCCGCCACTGCCGCCGATTGGGTGGACTTCTCCGGCGACATCTCGGTCGGCGCCAACAGCATCCAGGACAACGCCTTCATGTCCCGCGTCGACGCGATGCTGACCTTCACGCTGTTCGACGTCGCCGACAGCCCCGTGGCGTTCGAATTCGGCACTTTCGGCTATTACTACAAGGGCGACCGCCCGCACGAGACCTACGCCGCCTTCGTCTATGACGACCGCTTCCGGCTGGGCGTGGTGAAACCGGCCTATGACCGCGTGCTGATCTCGCCCTTCGATTTCACCGCCGCCTCCGTCGCCGAGACCCGCGCCGAATACACCCGCGCCCGCGCCACGACCGAGGCGTTGCGCTTCAACTCGGTGCCCGTGGGCGTGTCCTACGGCGACACCACCGGCGACACGTCCTGGGCCGTCTCGCTGCTCGATGCCAGCGACGGCAATTTCCGCTCTGCCGCCGGCTCCGCCGAATGGCGGGCGCAGGCCATGACCTTCGCCGCCGCGATCGAGGGCGTCTGGGACCCCAAGGATCATTTCGACGGCATCAACGCCAAGATCGGCGCCCGCTGGCAGGAAGGGCGGCTCGAGATCGGCGCCGCCTTCCTGCACCCCGACGCCAACCAGCGCCCCGACGCGGTGGCGTTCGACGTGAATTACAATGTCTGGCGCGACCTGACCCTCTCGGGCTTCGGCGAGGTCACGCGCGACAGCACGACCTCCGCCTACGGGCTCGCCGCCCGCTACGATTTCGCGGATCGCTCGGATGTGAGTTTCGCCGTCACCGACACCACGACCGACGAAGAGGTGCATTTCACCTATACGAGACGGTACTGAAGCGTTTCGCCGGGTCCGACACCGTCCGGCGCGTCAACCCGGCCCCCTGCAAGACACCGCACCGTCGCCATACCACCCGGATACCGACGCGATACCGACGGTCCGTTTTCCGCGCCCCAAGGCGTTAACCCTTGATTCGCCTATTCCGCCGCCAGCTGCTGCGGCTCGGGCCGCCCGACCTCGGCGATCTCGGCGATCACCCCCTCCAGCAGCGCCTTGAACGCCTTGAAATTGCCGTTGGGCCGGATCAGCCGCTCGTTCATGTAAAGCGCCCGGTCGATCTCGACCTGCACCGCGTGCCGGTTCTCCTGCGGGCGGCCGTAATGCTGCGTGATATAGGCCCCGGCAAAGGGCGCATTGCGCGCCACCTTCAGCCCGGCGGCAGCAAACGCCGCCTCGATCCGGTCCACCACCTCGTCGCTCGCGGCCGCGCCAAAGCGGTCGCCCAGCACCACCTCGGGGCGCCGTGCGCCGCTGCGCGCGACGGCATCCATCGCCTCGTGCGGCATCGAGTGGCAATCGACCAGTATCGCCTGTCCGAACAGTCCAAGCGCCTGATCCAGCTGGGTTTTCAACGCCGCATGGTAGGGCCGCCAATAGGCGTCGATGCGCCTTTGCGCCTCGTCCATCGTGATCTTGCCGGAATAGATCGCCTTGCCATTGGCCACCACCCGCGGGATCACCCCCAGGCCAGAGGCCACGCGCGGGTTGTGCCCCGTCCGCCGCGCCCCTTCGATCAGCGCCGGGTCCAGTTCCTCGGTCGAGCGGTTGAGGTCCACGAACGCCCGCGGCGCACCCGCCTTGATGAACGGTGCCCCGTTGCGCGGCGCGGCCTCGAACAGCTCGTCCACGAACGCATCCTCGGAGCTGCGCACGCTCAACTCGTTCAGGTTCGTGCGCCGCACGAAGGACCACGGGTAATCCCGCCCGCTATGGGGCGACGCGAACACCACCGAGGTCGTGCGACGCTCGGGATGTGAAAGGGTAAACGCGGCTTTTGGCATTCTCTCTCCCAAAGCGTTTCGCCATCGACCCCAAGTCATCGGCAAAAGGCGAAACGCGCGCAACGATTGGCTGTCGTGCTGCGTTTCGCGACACTATGCAAATCAGGCTCACCGCGAAACGCCTTGTCAAAGTATCATAGTCTGAAAATCAGGTTCTAAAAGCCCTTGATCCCCTTCCCGACTCCTTTTATAGACACGCCTCACCGGCGCGGTTTCCCGCGCCCCTATTTGTTAGGGGCCATGCCATTCCGGTATCAGGGCGATTAGCTCAGCGGTAGAGCACTTCGTTGACATCGAAGGGGTCACAAGTTCGATCCTTGTATCGCCCACCATATTCACTGCCCGGCCTTGCCGGTGCACCCGCAACCCGGCGCCCCGCGCCACGACATTGGAGACGAGTGATGAAAGTCCGGAACTCGCTGCGTTCGCTCAAGAACCGCCATCGCGATTGCCGCGTCGTGCGCCGCAAAGGCCGCGTCTACGTGATCAACAAGACCCAGAAGCGTTTCAAGGCCCGCCAGGGCTGAGATCCCGATCCGGGTCTGCTGAACGAACCCCGCCTCGGCGGGGTTTTTTCGTTTGGCCGAAGCGGCGGATTTGCAGCCGCGCGATTGCCAGACCGCGGGCTGGCGAACTGACATGCGTTCAAGGCACTTTATCTCTGCCACCTCCGCAAAACATCGAATTTAGGCGCTCCCGTCCCCAAATCGCCAGCCCGTCGCACCAGAGGTGCGCCGTTCATAGTCGGCACGCCTCCGGCGTGACGGGCGGCCCCCCTTTCGGCGATTGCAGGCAATCGCCTTTCGGTCAACGGACGATCGCGCGGCGGCGCGGCGTGGCCGCGCCTCGATTCCGCGCGGAGCGCGCTCTTCACACGTTGTTAGGAAATACGCAGGAAACTACACCTCATCCCGCTCGAACCGCGCCATCCCCGGCACCTCCGGCAGCCATTTTTCCCGCCGCACGCACCACAGCTCATAGGTCGGCTCGAACGCATTCGGCGCGTCCAGCGCCCCAAGGTGGACCTCCACCTCGCCGTCGCTGACGGAAAACACCGACCCGCCGCAGCGCGGGCAGAAATGCCGGCCCTCCCAGTCGCGCGTCTCGCCCCGAATCGTCACCGCCGCCGCCGGGAAAATCGCGGCGGCAAAGAACACCGCCCCGTGATGCTTGCGGCAGTCCAGGCAATGGCACAGCCCCACCCTGTCGGGCGCGCCCTCCGCCGTGATCCGCACGGCCCCGCACAGGCACCCGCCTTCGACCCGGTCCATGCCGCTACCTCCCGTGGGTCCGGTCATAGCCGTTCACCGGCGGGCTGACCCAATCGCCCAGGGCGCCCTCCGCCGGCGCGAACACCTCCACCTTCAGCGGATAGCACGCCGCCGTGTCGCTGGAATGCTCCGCCGAGCAATCCCCGCCCGGACAGGCGCTCAGCGCCCCCAGCAGGTCGATCTCGGCAAAGAACTCGAGGTAGTCGCCCGGCCGCACCGGGCTGGCCTTCATGAAATACTGGCCGGTATCCCGCGTGAACCCGGTGCACATGAAGACGTTCAGCACGTCATGCACCAGCGGCTCCGCCTCCTCCAGCGAGACCTCCAGTTCGTCGGCCACCGCCCGGATCAGGTTGGAATGACAGCAATGGTGATACTGCGACCCGGCCAGCAGGTTGCCGGTATAGGGATCGCAGCGCGTGCCGATCACGTCATGCACCGATCCGCCGAATTCGTCGATCCCGTACCAGTCCAGCGTATCCTCCACGATCGTCGCCATGGGCCTCAGATAGGGAAAGCCCGACCACATCCGCTCGCCCGTCGTCAGGTGCGTGCCGTGCAGCGCCCGCGACTTGCCGGAATAGAACCGCTCGCCCAGATCATTCGCGTTCCACAGGTTCAGGTCCCCCACCTGCGGGCCCTCGACACTGGTGATGCGAAAGAACTGCCCCGCCGCCACGCGAAAGCAGGCGGCCTCGCGCGGCGCGGCGATCGCCTCGCTCACTTTCTCGGCCCCCTCCCGCGCGGTACGGTACAGGTCCAGATCCGGCACCGGCAGCGTGTCGTTGGGATAACAGACGACAGGCGCGACGGCCCGGCGCACTTCGGCATCGGTGGGTTCCGGCATGGGGTCCTCAGGATTGCGGCGTGTTCCTCATGCAATCCAAAGGCGGTTTGCCATCCGATGTAAAGGCCCGCGCCCCGCAGAAGGCACAGCGAAAGGCCGTCTGCGACGGGGTCGATGCGCCACGGTCCTCGCGCCAGCGGCAATTGCGCATCGCCGGGCGCGCATAGATCGCCACCAGTATGAACGCAATGACAAGACCCACGACAATGAACATGCCGTGGGTCTTACACTGTCCCGCGGGGCAAGGCCAACCGGCCCGCCCCGGATCGGGGGGCAGTTCAGAGCACTACGACGTCCAGCGGCGGGAAGCCGTTGAAGCCGACGCTGGAATAGGACGAGGTGTAGGCACCGCAGCTGCGGATGAACACCCGGTCGCCCGATTTCAGGCCAAGGGGCAGGTCGATCATGCGTTTTTCATAAAGCACATCCGCCGAATCACAGGACGGCCCGGCCAGGATGCAGGGGCCCATGCGCTCGCCGTCACGGGCGGTCACGAACTGATAGCGGATGGCCTCGTCCATGGTCTCGGCAAGGCCCGAGAACATGCCGATATCCAGGTACACCCAGCGGTGCAGGTCATCGGGCGACTTGCGCGACACCAGCACGACCTCGGCGGCGATCATGCCGGCCTCGGCCACCAGGCCACGGCCCGGCTCTGCCATCACGCGCGGCACGTCGCCGAAGCGCTCGGCCACCATCTCGCGCACTTGCGCGGCATAGATCGCCGGCGCCGCGATGTCCTCGCCATAGAAAGCCGGGAAACCGCCACCGATATTCAGCAGGTCCAGCGCGTGGCCAGCCTCCCGCGCCGCACGCCAGACGTCGGCGATCCGGTCCAGCACCGGCGCCCACATGGCGGTCTCGCGGGTCTGGCTGCCGACATGGAACGACACGCCCACCGGGCGCAGGCCCAGCGCAGCGGCATAGTCCATCAGCGCCACGGCGTGATCCGGCGCGCAGCCGAACTTGCGCGTCAGCGGCCAGTCGGCACCCGACGCCTCGACGATCAGGCGGATATAGACCTCGGTGCCCGGCGCGTGCTCGGCGATCTTGTCCAGCTCTTCCTCTGCGTCGGCGGCAAAGAGCGTCACGCCCACGTTATACGCGAACGCGATGTCCCCCGGTTTCTTCACGGTGTTGCCGAACGAGATGTCCTCGGGGCGCGCGCCTTGCGACAGGCACAGCTCGATTTCGCCCCGGCTGGCGGCGTCGAAATGGCTGCCCTCGTTGACCAGCGCCTCGATCACCTGCGGCTCGGGGTTGGCTTTGACGGCATAGTGGATATGCGCATCCCCCAGCCCCTGCGCCAGCGCGCGATAGTTCTGCAACACGACATCCGTGTCGATCACCAGCGTCGGGCGGTCAAAGGTGGTGGTGCGCAGAAAGCCCTCGATACGGGCGGCGCAAGCATGGCGGAAATCACCCGACAGGTCGGTGACGAAAGCGGTCATGGACATCTCCAAAAGGCACATTGCGGCAAGGGCCGCGAGGTTCAGTTCAGAGACGTTACCGTCGCTACGTAACCGCTTTGGTCATGGCCTTCGGGACAGAGGCGCGTGCGTTGGCGTCTTAGCGTGCACATGGGGCCAAACCCTGAGTCGCGCAAGAGTTTTTGCGAGCCGGCCGAATATTTTTTCCGCACGATTCGAACTGTGTTTTCACTACATCAGTTTCAGGCGCTCCGCCCCGCCGCGCGCCCCGAGAAAATGCACCCGCCAAGGAAGGTTCCCTCCAGCGCATTGTACCCGTGGTAGCCTCCGCCACCGAACCCCGCGACCTCTCCGGCGGCGTAAAGCCCGTCCAGCACGCTGCCATCCGGCCGCAGCACTTTTGCTTCCAGATCGGTGTGCAACCCGCCCAGCGACTTGCGCGTCAGGATGTTCAGCCGCACGGCGATCAGCGGGCCATTGGCGGGGTCGAGAATCGCATGCGGTTTCGCCGTCCGGATCAGCCTGTCGCCCCGATAGGCCCGCGCCTGCCTGATGGCGATCACCTGCGCATCCTTGGCGAACGGATTGGTCAGCTGCGCATCCCGCGCTGCGACCTGCGCCCGCAATGCTCCTGCGTCCAGCGGTGCGTCCGGCGTGATCGCGTTCATCCCCTTCACCAGCGCATCGAAATCCTTTGCCACGACGAAGTCCTCGCCATGCGCCTTGAACGCCTCCACCGCGCCCGTGGCCCCCTTGCCCAGCCGTTCCTTCAGCACCTCGCGCCACTTGCCCGAGGTCAGGTCGGGGTTCTGCTCACTGCCCGACAGGGCAAACTCCTTCTCGATGATCTTCTGCGTCAGGATGAACCAGGAATGCTCATGCCCCGTGCTGAGAATGCGTTTCAACGTGCTCAGCGTATCGAACCCCGGCAAACACGGCGCCTCCATCCGCACGCCCAGCGCGTCGAACCACATCGAGGACGGCCCGGGCAGGATGCGAATCCCGTGGTTGGGCCAGATCGGGTCCCAGTTCTTCAGCCCCTCGCAATAGTGCCACATCCGGTCCTCGTTGATCGCCCCGGCGCCTGCGGCCTTGGCCACGTCCAGCATCTGGCCGTCGACGTAATCCGGCACGCCCGCGACCATGACCTTGGGCGCGGGCCCAAGCCGGTCGACCGGCCACAGCTTGCGCACCTTCTCATGGTCCCCGCCAATGCCGCCCGAGGCGACGACCACGCTCTCGGCCTGCATCTCGAACTGCCCCGTCACCTCGCGGTTGGTGGACGCGCCACGCACCGCGTCATCCTCGGCCAGCACATCCCCGCGCAGCCCCGTCACGCGCCCGTCTGTCACATCCAGCCCCGTCACCCGATGCCGGAACGCGAAGCGCAGCTTGCCCGCCGCCTCGGCCTCCTGCACCAGCCGCACGAACGGCGCGACAACGCCCGTTCCGGTGCCCCATGTCACGTGAAAGCGCGGCACCGAATTGCCATGCCCGTCGGCCTTGGCCCCGCCCCGCTCGGCCCAGCCAACCACGGGAAACCAGCGTATTCCGATATCGTGCAGATAGCCCCGCATCGGCCCGGCGGCGAAATCCAGATACGCCTCGGCCACGCGGCGGGGGTTGGCATCCTCCGCCCGGTCGAACCCGGCGCTGCCCATCCAGTCCTGTGCGGCCAGATCGCGGCTGTCGCGGATGCCCATGCGGCGCTGTTCGGGCGTGTCGATCATCATCAGACCGCCCAGCGACCAGAACGCCTGCCCGCCCAGGGATTGCGGCCCTTCCTGGTCCAGCAGCACCACCTTGCGCCCGCGCTGCACAGCCTCATGCGCAGCCACAAGCCCGGCCAGCCCGCCGCCCACGATCGCGACATCGGTCTTCAACATCATCTCCTCCCACGCTTGCGGGGCAGCCTAACCCGGCCGCCCCGCCTCAGGGAAGGAAACGTCGCGTCAGCTTGCGGGCTGCGGCGCCTCCGGCTGCGGTTCGGGCTTGCGGAACCAGCCCCGGCGCGGCCCCTCGCGCGGCTCGCCGTACCAGTTCTCGTTCCGCGTGGCGAACATGGTGCCCGCGATGGCCGCAAACAGCAGGATCGACCCGGCCAGCAGGGCATAATCCGCGCTGCGCAGGATGAGGTACAGCACACCGTAAAGCACCGCCAGCATCGCGCCCACTACCAGCGTGCGGCGGCCCAGCTTGAGCGCCGTCGCGGCAAAGGCCGTCACCAGCCCCACGGTCGCGGCCCCGGACACGAGGTAGGCCATGCCGAACCCGACCTGTTCCGACAGCGCCAGCATCAGCAGGAAGAACGCCGATTGCGCCAGCCCGATCAGGATATACTGCACCGGGTGGGTCGGCCGCTTCGTCTGCCCCTCGACCAGGAAAATCGTCAGGAACGTCAGGCCGATGAACAGGATCCCGTACCGCGCCGCGCGATAGGCCTTCTGGTAGAAGTCGTTCGGCTGATAAAGCCCCACGCCAAAGCTCGACGTGTTCCGCGCCACCTCGTTCTGGTCCTCGCGGCTGACCTGCGGCAAGGGGCGCGCCAGATGCGGGATCACCCAATTGGCCTGAAACCCGTCCTCGCGCACCTCGTGGCTGTCGGGCAGGAACGCGCCCTGGAACTCCGGATGCGGCCAGTCCGAGGTCAGCGTCACCCGCGTCTCGCGCCCCACCGGCGTGAACGAAAGTGCCTCGGCACCATTCAGCCCCATCTTCAGATCGAATGCCCCGATCTCTCGCGGATCGCCCGTCGGCGCGCGCAGCCCGCCGACATAGCGGTTCTCGCTCGCCACCGGCTCCATCTCCAGCGCGCGACCATCGGCCATCAGCCGGGTCTCGCCGCGCAGGGCGCGGTTGGAACTCACGTAAACCCGCACCTCCGCCTCGTCCCACAGCAGAACCTCCTCGCCGCGCAACGCCGCCTCGGCCTCTTCGGCGTTGAAGTCGAACGCGCCTTCCGCCTTGGCGGTATAGACAGGCACCGAGAAGATACCCCGGCTGCGTTCCTGCGTGGTCTTGTCCATCTTCAGGTCCAGCAGATCGGGGTACACGTAAACCGGATCGCGCCGCAGCACCCGCTCCACCTGTTTGAAGCGGAACACCGGCTGATCGTCGCCATCCAGTTTCTGCTCGCCGGTCAGGGGGTCGATCACCTCCTCGCGCTCGCGCACCATCACCGTCTCCTGCACCGGGATGATCAGGACCGGGCCGGACAGCAACTGTTGCCCACCCCACTCCTGCCCGACCGAGGCGATGGTCTGGCGGTTGTAATCCGCACGGCTGTCGATGATCGCACCGACGAAAAACACGGGGATGGTCATCAGCAAGACCAGCAGGCCCACGATGATGAAGCGCAATCCGGGGGAACGCAGCATAGGAATGTCCTCTCATTTCTTATTCCGATGCCCCGTTTTGCGCAGGCGCTCGTGCAGACGCCCCCGCCCCGGTTGCGCAGATTTCGTGCAGTGGGGCCTGCGCCCCCTTGCCCCCCAGATGCACCTGCATTTAGGCTCGGGCCATGAGCAGAACATTCCAGAACCTTTCCGCGTGGCAGGTCCTGTCGCGCAGCCATCGCCGACTTCAGGGCCATCTGGAAGCGGCGCTCAAGGCCGAAGTCCTGCCATCGCTCGACGTGCTGGACGCGCTGGCCGCGCTCGATGCGGGGCCCGAGGGCCAGACGGCAAGATCACTGGAAAACCGCCTGATGCTGCCGCAATACGGCGTGTCACGCCTGCTCGACCGGATGGAGAAAGACGGGCTGATTCGCCGCGTCGCGGATGCCGGCGACAAGCGGCTCAAGCATGTGCACCTGACAGAGACGGGTCGCGCGACGCTGGGCGCCATGGTCCAGGCCCGCGATGCCGCGCTCGATACGTTTCTCGCGCCCCGCGCCAAGCCGGGGCAGCTGGACCGGATCACCGATCTGCTCTCCCTGCTCGATCAGGACCTGTCCGAGCCGACCTCGGGATAAAGCAACCCGAACAGCGCCAGGGGACGCTCGTTGCGCGACAGCGTGCCCGGCTCCCATCCGTCGCCGAAGGCCGCGAAGACCTCCTTGTCGTCGTAATGGTCGTCGAAAACCTTGCCCGCCCGTTCGACCAGCCCGGCCAGTTCGCTGACGAACTTGCTTTCCCCGATCGCCGTCCGGTTCAGGTAATGCAGCCGCCCCGACAGGTGGCGGCACACGTCCCGAAACTCTTCCTTCGACTTGAAATCGAGCTCGGGACGCGGCTTGCTCATCACATGGCCCGCTCGAGCATCAGCTTCTTGATCTCGGCAATCGCCTTGGCGGGGTTCAGCCCCTTCGGGCACGTCTTGGCGCAGTTCATGATCGTGTGACAGCGATACAGCTTGAACGGATCTTCCAGATCGTCCAGCCGCTCGCCCGTCGCCTCGTCCCGGCTGTCGATGATCCAGCGATAGGCATGCAGCAGGGCGGCCGGTCCAAGATACTTGTCACCGTTCCACCAATAGCTCGGGCAGGCCGCCGAGCAGGAGGCGCACATCACGCATTCATACAGGCCGTCCAGCTTTTCGCGGTCCTCGATGGACTGCTTCCACTCCTTGGCGGGGCGGTTCGTCTTGGTCTCCAGCCACGGCATGATGCTGGCGTGCTGGGCATAGAAATGCGTCAGGTCCGGAATCAGGTCCTTGACCACCGGCATGTGCGGCAGCGGATAGATCTTCACGTCGCCCTTCACCTCGTCCAGGCCATAGATGCAGGCCAGCGTGTTGATCCCGTCGATATTCATCGCACACGACCCGCAGATCCCCTCGCGGCAGGACCGGCGGAAGGTCAGCGTCGGGTCGATCTCGTTCTTGATCTTGATCAGCGCGTCCAGAACCATCGGCCCGCACTTGTCCATGTCGAGGAAATAGGTATCGACCTGCGGGTTCTTCCCGTCATCGGGGTTCCAGCGATAGATCTGGAACTTGCGCACGTTCTTGGCGCCTTCGGGCTTGGGCCACGTCTTCCCCTTGGTAATCCGGGAATTCTTCGGAAGCGTCAGCTGTACCATTTACGTGTCCTCTCTCAGCGGCCCAGCAGGACCAGACCGTTTTCAGCAATACATTGAACCGACTCGGGCCGGCTCGCGATGTCCACCACCAGCTCGACCGTGGCGGGTTGGACCCCGCCGACGGAATCGCGCGCGATGGTGATGATTTCCCCGGCCGAGGCCGCGTCGATGATGCAGTCGGTCACCGGCGCCACTGTGACGCCCGGAAACCGCCGCGCGACGATGCCGTTGACCACGGCCTTCGCCCGGTCCCGCGCGATGGCGTCGGCGGCGTCATTGGCCGCGTCGCACCCCGCCAGCAGCAGGGGCAGCGCAAGAATCGCAAGCCACCTCATTCCGCAGCCTCCATTTCCTTCAGGTCCGGCAGCACGTCCTCGACCTTTCGCATCTGCATGATCTGCTTCAGGTTCTTCGGCCCGAAATCCTCGATCGTCAGGTCCATGAACTTCGCCACGATCTCGTCCCGCGCGTCTTCCAGCACCCGGTTGTCGGGGTCCAGCCCGGTCACCATGCCGAGCCCGCAGGGCCGCGGGTTCAGCACGTCAAACGCCAGCTCGGGCCGGTATTCCCGCAGGATCAGCGTCATCTTCCACACGTCGCCCGACCAACCCTTGGTGCGCTCGGGGTCCCACTCGCGCTCGGCGGCGGCGGGCGAGAACGGCACGAGGTCATGCAGCAGGATCGCCGCCTCGGGATGGCACAGCTTTTCCGTGGCGATGAAATCGTCCAGCACGTATTCGAACAGGTGCATCCCGTCGATGAAAGCCATGTCGATGCGCGGCGCTATCTCCTGCGCCTGGCCGCTGGCAAAGAAATCGCCGCTGGTCTTCTGCACCAGATGCAGCGCGGGCTTGTCGCCCATCACGTCGCCCCCCAGGCGAAAGGCCGGGTCCACCGCGATGGCCTTGCCCGGGCACCGCGCCAGCGAGTGCCCGCGCCCCGCGCCGATCTCGAGATACCACTCGGGGGCCCGCGTCAGGTGCAGACCTTCCAGCACATCCAGGTAATGCCGCCCCCGCGCACGCGGCCAGCCCGCCGGACGGGCGGGCTTTGCCGTGATATGCGTGGCGGCCCTGGGCATCAGTAGGGGTTGCCGATGCAGTATTGCGTACCGCCGTACATGACAGGCGCATGTTTCGGGCACGGGCTCGCCCTGCGCGCGACGCCGGTCACCTTGACCACCGGGCTGCCGCCCCGGCCCAGCGCCTGATCGGCACAGGCATTGATCCGGTTCGCCGCCTCGGCGGTGACGCGGCCATGCGGCACGATCCAAATGCGCGTCTGCTGACCGATCGGAATCTCCTGCCACTGCCCGCCCAGGCGGACACCGCCGCCAATGCCGAACTTGTGCTTGCAGTCCAGGATCGCGCTGCGCTGCTCGCGGACCGAGATATAGCGGTTCGGGTTCGCCGCGGCGGTCACCGTCGACGCCCCGAAACGATAGGCGATGCAGCTGTTCAGCGCCTGCGCCTCGTAATGCGACGCGCCAGAGCCGCGCACGGGCGTCATGATCACGTCGTCGCCCCGGACGTTCGTCACGTAGGATCCCTCGGGGCTGACCTCGGCAAAGCACGCCTGAACGACGCGGTCCACGTTCGCGGGCGTCGTGTCGACGGCCTGCGCCGCGCCTGCCAGCACGGTCAGGCCGCCAATCGCGGCGGCGGCTCTCAGTATGGCTTTCATCAGAATGTCCTTTCCTTGGGTGCAATCTTCTTCAAATTGATCCCACCCTCGGATTCGGTCGTGAGCGGGTCCTCGATGATAGGACGATAGCTCAGATCCACACTCTTTCCATCCACCCGCGCGACGGTATGCACGCGCCAGTTCTCGTCGTCGCGCTTCGAGAAATCCTCGTGCGCGTGGGCGCCGCGGCTTTCCTTGCGCGCCTCGGCCCCGGCGATGGTCGCCAGCGCGTTGGGCATCAGGTTGGTCAGCTCCAGCGTCTCCATCAGGTCGCTGTTCCACACCATGCTGCGGTCGGTGACCTTCAGGTCGCCCAGCTTGGCCGCGATCGCATCCATCTTCTTGACGCCCTCGGACAGCGTCTTGGAGGTCCGGAACACCGCCGCGTCTTCCTGCATGGTGCGCTGCATCTCCAGCCGCAGCTCGGCGGTGGGCGTGCCGCCATCGGCATGGCGGAAATGGTCGAAGCGGTCGAGCGCCTTGTCCACCTCGCCCGTATCGGTCGCCGGCACGGCGCTCTCGGGGTTCACCACCTTGCCCGCGCGAATGGCCGCGGCCCGCCCGAACACCACGAGGTCGATCAGCGAATTCGAGCCCAGACGGTTCGCCCCATGCACGCTCGCACAGCCGGCCTCGCCCACGGCCATCAGACCCGGGACCACCGCGTGCGGGTCGTCCTTGGTGGGGTTCAGAACCTCGCCCCAGTAATTCGTCGGGATACCGCCCATGTTGTAATGCACGGTCGGCAGCACCGGGATCGGCTCCTTGGTCACGTCCACCCCGGCAAAGATCTTGGCGCTTTCCGAGATTCCCGGCAGGCGCAGGTTCAGCGCCTCGGCGGGCAGGTGGCTGAGGTTCAGGTGGATGTGATCCCCGTGCTCGCCCACGCCGCGCCCTTCGCGAATCTCCATCGTCATCGACCGGCTGACATAGTCGCGCGGCGCCAGGTCCTTGTAGTTGGGCGCATAGCGCTCCATGAACCGCTCGCCTTCGCTGTTGGTCAGGTAGCCGCCCTCGCCGCGCGCACCCTCGGTGATCAGGCAGCCCGAGCCGTAGATCCCGGTCGGGTGGAACTGCACGAACTCCATATCCTGCAGCGGCAGGCCCGCGCGGGCCACCATGCCACCGCCGTCGCCGGTGCAGGTATGGGCGGACGTCGCGCTGAAATAAGCGCGCCCGTAACCGCCGGTGGCCAGCACGACCATCTTGGCGTTGAACACGTGGATCGTGCCGTCATCCAGCTTCCAGCAGACGACGCCGGTGCATTGGCCGTCCTCGCTCATCATCAGGTCGATGGCGAAATACTCGATATAGAACTCCGCCTTCTGCTTCAGGCTCTGGCCGTAGAGCGTATGCAGGATCGCGTGGCCGGTCCGGTCCGCGGCGGCGCATGTCCGCTGCACCGGGGGCCCTTCGCCGAACTCGGTCGTGTGCCCGCCGAAGGGGCGCTGGTAAATCCGCCCCTCCTCGGTGCGCGAAAACGGCACACCGTAATGCTCCAGCTCGTAGACGGCCTTGGGCGCCTCGCGCGCCAGGTATTCCATCGCGTCCGTATCGCCCAGCCAGTCCGACCCCTTCACGGTGTCGTACATGTGCCACTGCCAGCTGTCCGGCCCCATGTTGCCAAGCGATGCCGCGATGCCGCCCTGCGCCGCCACGGTGTGCGAGCGGGTCGGGAAGACCTTGGTCACGCAGGCCGTGCGCAGGCCCTGCTCGGCCATGCCCAGCGTCGCGCGCAGCCCCGCGCCGCCGGCGCCCACCACAACAACGTCGTAATCATGTGTCTCGTATTCGTAAGCCGCCATGCTTCGTGCCTTTTCCGGTTCGTCTGCTCGGGCCATGCCGGCCCCGGCGATATGGTCTCAAAGGGGCCGGGGCGACCTGCGCCCTGCCCTTGACTGTTTCTCAGAGCGCCAGGCGCGCGATGGCGAAAAGCCCCGTCGCCATGGCGCCATAGCTCAGGCAGGTCACCAGGATGATCGTGACCTTCTGCGCCGTGCCATGCACGTAGTCCTCGATCAGCACCTGGCACCCGTCGGCGAAATGCTTGAAGCCGACGACCAGCGTCAGCGCCGCGACGATGGCCGGGAAGGGCCGCGCGTAATAGGCCGTGACCTCCTCGAAGGAACTGCCCAGGATGCCGCCGAAGGTGAACACGAAAAGCGGGATCAGGATCAGCAGGGCAACGCTCTGCACCTTCATCGCCCAGAAGTGGTGCACGCCGGTCTTGGCCGAGCCCAGGCCCATGGCGCGTTTGCGGTCTGTCAGGTAACGCATGTCGGGGCCTCCTTCAGATGAACAGCACGGTCAGGATGGTCAGAACGACCGATCCGCCGATCGCCGCCCAGCCCAGCATCTCGGCCTTGTCGATCTGCAACATCATGCCGTTGTCCCAGATCAGGTGCCGCACCCCGGCCAGCGTGTGGTACCACAGCGCCCAGAGCGACAGGAACATCACGATGTCGCCGAACCAGCTGGTCACCACCGCGTCGGCGGTCGCGAAATAATCGGCCGAGGTCGCGGCGGCCAGAAGCCACCAGACCGTCAGCAGGGCCGCCACCAACAGCGCGTTGCCGGTGATCCGGGTCAGGATCGAGGTCATCGACGTCAGCTGCGGGCGATAGATCGTGAGGTGGGGCGAAAGCGGCCGGTTGCCGCGATTTACGTCTGCCATTGGCATTCCCTTTCTCGTCGCGATGTGGCGCCGACCCGGGTGGGCCAGCCTGCCCCGCGATTTGAGTTCGTTTTATCCAATCATCCGGGGCCTCTGCAAACCCGTATTCTTCAAATAGTGCAGGCATTTCGTCGCAAAAGCAGTTTTCGTGATCACATACATAGGTGCGTGATCACAAATGCGGCGCAAAGGAATCACCCGGCGCTTTCGAGATGGGTTTGGTGAATTCGCGCAGCAGTTTGCGGCGCATTCGGGCGGGATACTCGGCGTAATCATTGGCTGTGATCACAAACGCACCGGGCCCGTGGATGACGTTTTCCCAGAAATACTCGGTCACGCCCGGCTCCGCCCCTTCGATGACCAGCGCGTTGACCACGATCCCTTCCTGCCGCAACAGGCCATGCACGTCGCGCGGTCCCGGCCCCTCGTTCGACGCCCCGTCGCCCGACACGTCGATCACCCGGCGGTGGCATTCGGGCACGTCCCTGAACTGCGCAGCGCCGGTCTCCAGCGCCTCGCCGATGGCCGTGGAAAAGTTGCGCCAGACGCGGGGCGTGGTCTCGATCCGCGCCGCCAGCGCCTCGACCGCGTCGAAATCGGTCATCCGTTGCCACGGCACCACCACGCGCTGGCGCGAGGTGCCGGTCCATTGCAGCACCAGCACCGCCGCCTCGCCCACGACCAGCGCCTCGCTGACCGCGCCATCGCGCAGCCCGTCGGCCAGCCCCTGCATCTGGATGCGGTATTCCCGTTGGTCGACAGAGCCCGACACGTCCACCGCCAGCACGAGCGCCACCTCGCAGGCGGCGGCGGACACCGCGGCGCCGCAGGCCCCGACGGCCGAAAGACAAAGACGCAAGAAGACGCGTACCATGCCCGCAGCATGCGTCAGACCGCGGCCGCTGCCCAGAAAAACCGCTCGGCGCGCGGCTCACATTCGCGTTGCCCCGCCCTCAGGCGCTGCGTCGCATCGGCCCCGCCACGCGCTGCGTGATCATGTCTCCCACGCACTCGCGGAAGAAATCGCGCAGCTTGCGCATCGGGTCGTCGGTCTTGTCGATCACGCTCAGCCCCGCCGCGCGCGCCTTGTCCCACATGAAGGGCGAGGGCCAGCCCGAAACGATCACGATCGGCACGTCCGACAGTTCCGGCGCGCCGGCGAGTTCCCCGGCAAACTCGCTGCCGGACCCGTCGGGCACACTGTTGTCGCACAGGATGGCCGAGTATTGCGAGCGCGACAGCGCCTTGCGCGCGGTTTCGATGGTCGGGACGAAGTCGATCTCGGCCTCCACCCGCGCGCCGCGCATCGCACGGCGGATCATCTCCTGGTCGTGGGCACTGTCTTCGAGAACGAGGCACCGCAGGCGCGGGCCTTCAAATGGCG
Source organism: Roseovarius atlanticus (assembly GCF_019802205.1). Taxonomy (GTDB): domain Bacteria; phylum Pseudomonadota; class Alphaproteobacteria; order Rhodobacterales; family Rhodobacteraceae; genus Roseovarius; species Roseovarius atlanticus_A. The sequence goes on along the minus strand of NZ_JAHVHQ010000004.1, from coordinate 4,964 downwards.
TTGGATCAGGCATGGCAACCTCCTTTCGCACAGGAAAGGAAGCTACAGACCATGTCTTAACAAACCGAAAACGGCGTCCGGGCCTCAGATCGGCATCAGCGCCCAGTAATCCAGGTCCAGCAGGACATGGGGCAGGTACTTGCCGTCCTCGCCGCGCAGACCGAACGGCGCGCCGCCCTTGGTCGCCACCAGCCGAAGCCGCAGCGCGCCCACACCCGGCACGGCGGTCTCGGCGCGGTCCAGCACCTCCGACCAGGCCCGCACGGTATCCCCGGCAAAGCAGGGGTTGGCGTGGCTGCCCGCGTTGATCGCCGCGATCATCTGCGCATTGGCCAACCCGTTGAAGCTCAGCGCGCGCGCCATCGAGATGACATGCCCGCCATAGATCAGCCGCTTGCCGTCCTCGCGCGGGGTCACATCGAAATGGGTCTTCGAGGTGTTCTGCCACAGGCGCGTGGCCATCATGTGCTCGGCTTCCTCGATGGTCACGCCGTCCACGTGATCGATCGTCTCGCCGATCTCGTAATCGCCCCAGCGATGCGGCTCGCCGGCCAGCGTCATGTCATAGTTGGAAAAATCCAGCCCCGCGGGAACAACCAGGTCCCCGGGGGCGACATGCGACGCGGTCTCTGGCACCACGGGCGCGGGCGCGGGCGCGTCCACGTCCTTCTTCCGTACCATCACCCAGCGCACGAACTGCATCACCGGCAGGTCCTGCTGGTTGATCCCCGTCGTGCGCACCCAGACGATCCCGGTCTTGCCGCTGGACGTCTCCTTGACCCCGATCACCTCGGACTCCGAACGCAAAGTATCCCCGGCATAGACCGGCCGCAGCCAGCGCGCCTCGGCATAGCCCAGGTTCGCCACCGCGTTCAGCGAGATGTCCGGCACGCTCTTGCCGAAGACGATGTGAAACGCCGCCAGGTCGTCGATCGGGCTGGCGGGCAGGCCGCAGGCCCGCGCGAACTCGTCCGAGGAGTAAAGCGCGTGGCGCGCGGGATAAAGCGCATGGTAAAGCGCCCGCTCGCCCCCCGACACGGTGCGCGGCACGGCATGGGGGATCACCTCGCCGACGGTGTAATCCTCGAAGAAACGCCCCGGATTGGTCTTGGCCATGCTCAGTGCTCTCCCAGCTTGGTGTCGGGCGTATATGTGCCCTCGGCTTCCTTCACCACGGCCTGGCCGCAGCGCATCACGCCGTTGGCCGCGTCGAACGCATAGGTCGGGCTGCCATGCAGCTCCCACCCCTTGTTCAGCGCCTCCGTCACCTTGTGGCAAAAGGCCGACGTGTCATCGGCCGAGAGGAATCGATAGAGTTTCATATGCTCACCCAAAGGCCGGATAGCCCAGCCAGTAATGCACGGCCACGATCAGGCCGTAGACCACGACACTGCCCGCCACCGCGGCGATTTCCTTGGATTTCGGCGCCGGGTCGGGGCGCACCCACTCCGGCTGCGACTTGTTGATCACGATCATCTCGATCACCGCCCAGGCCAACAGCCCGCCGAACAGGATGAACGACGGCACGTCGCCGTTCACCAGCAGGTGCGCCAGCGCCCAGACCTTGACCGCGCCCAGCATCGGGTGCCGCATCCTGCGCGCCAGCGCGGTTTTCATCCCCGAGGCCGCGAACATGTAGACCGACAGCGGCATCAACAGGTTGTTGATCCCCACGGTCATCGGGTGCCGCCCCCAGAAGACCGCGCCATCGGCGGCCTGGTAACCCCTGGTCATCATCCAGATACTGACCAGCAGCAGCACGGCGATCACAGCCTTGCCGGCGGTGCCCATCGCCGCCCGCGGCCCCGGCGCGATCCGTTTGAACAGATGCGCGCCTGTCCACAGCAGCACGCCTGCGATCAGCAATCCCATGACCTACTCCGCCGCCATCTGTGCGATCGCCTCGGCCTTGGCCAGCGTCCGCTGCGCCGCCACCACATGCAGGTTTTCCACGATCTGCCCGTCGACCACGGCAATCCCCTGCCCCTGCTTCTTGCTTTCCTCGTAGGCCTCGATCTGGCGCACGGCCGTGTCGATCTCGGACTGCGTCGGGGCAAAGGCCGTGTTGGCGATGTCGATCTGGTCGGGGTGGATCAGCGTCTTGCCGTCGAACCCCAGGTCGCGGCCATGCTCGCATTCCAGCTTCAGCCCGTCGCCGTCGCGGAAACGGTTGTAGACCCCATCCAGCGCCACCACGCCCCGCGCGGCCCGCGCCGCCATCACGATCATCTGCAACGACGCCAAGAGCGGCATCCGGTCCGCCCGGAACCGACAGCCCAGCTCCTTCGTGAGGTCGTTGGTGCCCGCCACCAGCCCCGTCACCTGCCGGTGCGCGGCGATCTCGCGGGCGTTGAACACGCTGGCGGGCGTCTCCATCATCGTCCAGATCGGGATCTCGGTGCCGATCAGATCCGACAGGTTGTCCACATCCGCATAGGTGTTGACCTTGGGCTGCAGGATCACGTCCGCGCCCGCATCGCCCAGCACGCGGGCATCCTCGAACCCCCACTCGGTCGTCAGCGCGTTGATCCGCACGACCTTCACGCGGTTGCCGTAGCCGCCGTCGCTCAGCGCCTGCGCCAGCGTCGCGCGCGCCTCGGCCTTGGCGTCGGGCGCCACGGCATCCTCCAGGTCAAAGATGATCGCATCGGTGGGCAGGGTGCGCGCCTTGTCCAGCGCCCGTTCCTTGGAGCCGGGAATATAAAGAACGGATCGGTAGGGATGGGTCGAAAGGTCCATGGCGTGCCCCGCTGTCTGGTCGAAATTTTCTTGCGCGGGAATTCGCCATTTTTGGAACGAAAGTTCAAGACCTTTCTCGCCGCGATGCAGAAATGGCCGTGGCGCAAGGGCGTCCGCCGGCCTGCGAACCCTCCGTTAACCATATCTTGATACCCTCATCCGCACGCTCTCGGCACAGATACGGCAGGGACCCAGCTTTGAAAGGGTAAGACGATGAAGACCAAACTGATGATGCTCGCCACGCTTCTGGCCATGGGTCTGTCCGGTCCCGCCATCGCCGCGAGTTGCGCACCCCGCGATACGGTCGTCGACCGGCTCGCCACCAAATACGGCGAAACGCGGCAATCCATCGGGCTCGGGCCCAACAACGCGGTGGTCGAGGTGTTCGCCTCCACCACGACCGGCACCTGGACGATCACGGTGACCTCGGCGCATGGAACCACCTGCCTTGTCGCCAGCGGCCAGTCGTTCGAGACGCTGGACGAGGGGCTGCCAATCGACGGCGACGACGCCTGATCCGGGCCCTGGCCGGACGCGGGCGGCCCGTCGCCCGCGCGCCAGATTCGCCGCTCGGGCCGCAGCGCGGGCCGTCATGGCGGCGCACTCAATTCGATACATCTCGCGCCTCTCGGGGCGCTCACCCTAAGCACCTGAGATTTCAGTCGCTTTTGACGCCATCGCGGCGCCTTGCCTGGCCGCCGCCATCGCGCCGCGGCGCAGCACCCTTGAATTGACCCCGGTTTGCGACTACCCCGTAGCGCGAAATCAAACCCACCGGAGATCAATTTCCATGGCCAGACCCAAGATCGCCCTCATCGGCGCGGGACAAATCGGCGGCACGCTTGCGCATCTCGCCGCCATCAAGGAACTGGGCGACGTCGTCCTGTTCGACATTGCCGAAGGCACCCCCGAGGGCAAGGCGCTCGACATCGCCGAATCCGGCCCGGCCGAGGGCTTCGACGCCGCGCTCAAGGGCACGCAGGACTATACCGACATCGCCGGCGCCGACGTCTGCATCGTCACCGCCGGTGTCCCGCGCAAGCCGGGCATGAGCCGCGACGACCTCCTGGGCATCAACCTCAAGGTCATGAAATCCGTGGGCGAAGGCATCGCCGCCAACGCCCCCGACGCCTTCGTCATCTGCATCACCAACCCGCTCGACGCGATGGTCTGGGCCCTGCAGAAGTTCTCCGGCCTGCCCGCCCAGAAGGTCTGCGGCATGGCCGGCGTGCTCGACAGCGCCCGTTTCCGCCACTTCCTCAGCCTGGAATTCGGCGTCTCGATGAAGGACGTCAGCGCCTTCGTCCTGGGCGGCCACGGCGACACCATGGTGCCTTGCGTGCGCTATTCCACCGTCGCCGGCATTCCGCTGCCCGACCTCGTCGACATGGGCTGGACCACGCAGGAAAAACTCGACGCGATCGTCCAGCGCACCCGTGACGGCGGCGCCGAGATCGTCGGCCTGCTGAAGACCGGCTCGGCCTTCTACGCCCCCGCCACCTCGGCCATCGAGATGGCCGAAGCCTATCTCAAGGACCAGAAACGCGTCCTGCCCTGCGCCGCCCATTGCGACGGCGAGTTCGGGCTGAAGGGCATGTATGTGGGCGTGCCCACCGTGATCGGCGCGGGCGGCATCGAGAAGATCGTCAACATCAAGCTCAACAAGGACGAGCAGGAGATGTTCGACACCTCCGTCAAGGCCGTGAAAGGCCTCGTCGAGGCGTGCAAGGGCATCGACAGCTCGCTCGGTTGACCCCCGGCACATAGTTTCAACTCCGAACGCGCGGACCGTCCCGGCCCGCGCGTTTTCCTTTGCAGAAGTGTCGCCGGGACGGCCCGCTCAACGGACCCAGGCGGCAGCCATTCCGGCCCCGCACCGGCGGTGCTGCGCTCTTCCCACGCCAGCGCCCAAAACGCCCCTCTGCCCGCGCGCGCGCGATTCGTCTTGCATATCAACGCCCTGATTTGTGATCACAGCCTAAAATCGTGTGATCACAAAAGGCGGAAATTCGCCGTAATTCGTGGGGCAGGTGACGAAAGGGGTTAAGTCCTGCTTCATCCTGTGGCTATACCAGAGGCAAACGCACAGAAAGATGGGAACTCTGCATGAACATCCATGAATACCAGGCGAAGGCCTTGCTGCGCTCTTACGGGGCGCCTGTATCGGACGGGCGTGTCGTGTTGCGCGCGGAGGAGGCGAAGACGGCGGCGGGCGAGCTTGACGG